>NZ_CP143868.1 GCF_036416795.1 Bacteroides sp. MSB163
ATGGAGAAGAAAGACAAGAAACAGAGGGATATAGTCCTGTCGCAAAACAATGCGCTGACTACCGCACGCTACAAGTTCGACCTTATCGAAAAACGTGCCCTATACTCCATTATACGAAATATCCGGGCGCAATACATTGAGAACGAGAACGGCAGACGGGACTTATTCGATGATCTGATTATCACCATACACGAGGAAGAACTAAAGAAATGCGGCGACAATACCAAGATGCAAAACATCTACGATGCGCTAAAACGGCTTAGAAATCGCGATATAGAGATTAACAACGAAAAGATGTGGCTAAGTATCGGTTTTGTCAATTACGTCAAGCATATCAAAAATAAATCGTATTTTGAGGTGCAAGTCTCCAAAGAGGTACTACCCTATTACGTGGAACTCGCCCAAAACTTCACGAGTTACTCCATGACGGTAGCAATCGCACTCAAAAGCACATTCTCGCAAAGGTTTTACGAACTGTGCTGCCAATACCGAAACGCCGGGTTCTTCTTCTACACAGTCGAAAAGCTTCGGGAAATGTTCATGTTGGAAAAGAAATACAAACGGGGATGCGATTTCAAAAGGCGTGTACTTGACGATCCGCAAAAGGAACTCCGGGAATTGTACAATGCCGGACAATGCGATTTATATTTCGAGTTCGAGCCAAAGAGCTACAAAGGCAAGAAAGTGACCGAATACAAATTTTACGTTTACACAAGGCAAACCGAACAACAAAAGCTATTGGAATACGAAAGCGCAAAACAGGCGATCATCTACATAACAACCACTATTTCGAGGTTCTCTAAAAGTGACAAAGGATATGTTAAGCGTGTAGTGAACGCCGTACAGTTACACCCGGAAATAGCCGTACAGGTGGCGCAAAAGATACAAAAGAAGTTTGAGCAATATATAGACAAGCCAGCCAAACAGATAGGAGCTATCATCCGGGTTTGCTTAATGGAAGATTTTGGTATAGAATAAAAAACATACAAGTATGAAAACAGGTGATAAAGTTATCGTACCAGCCGAAATAAACGGCTATGGCAGGGATTTACGGGCAATGGTTACAGAGATAGAGAAGTTCGCCGGGGCAATATTCGTAACAGTAATATTCACCGAACCATGTCCGGAAGCTTGCGGAAGAAATGGGGGCGTTTACCATGATTTCCAGCTAATAGCAAGATGATTTATTTTGCTATAATCGCAATAATTTGCAATAATGTTTGTGATAAATTGCCATAACAATACTTATAACTACCTTTGCAACAGAATATAGCATTTTACAGCAATGGAAAAAGGACAGGAAAGCAAGCAAAAAAGGAAAACACCGCTTACCACCATAGCGATAAGCCAAGAGTACGCCCAAAAATTAGACGAGTATTTAAACGGTACGGGTATAACTCGCAAAGAATTTGTCGAGTTGTCCGTTGATTATTTCCAAAGAACCGGGTTCGACCTCCGGGGTGAAGCTTTTGACCTCTCCCCATTGGAAAAGGTTGCCGGGCGGCTGGAACAATCCGCAAAGATCATGGAACGACACAACGAGGGAACGGAATCGGTGCGCCTGCTTCTCCAAGCTGTCCGGGAACAGACCGCCAAGCAACTCCCTGCTCCGGAACTAATCGCCCATGCCGCTGAAGAAAAAGCAAAGGCAGAAGCCAAAAACGAAGAACAAGAAAGGGAGATTGCCCGGCTGCGCTCCGAGAACTCCGCTCTGCAGGAATATAAAGAAAAGGCACATCGAGAACTGTGCCGGGTACGTGACGAACAAAAGACTATAGGGAAAATAAAAGTTCATACAGAATTATAAAAAAGAGGAAATGTAAACACTTCCTCTTTTTCTTACAATATCTTACAGTTTATTTCTTCACATATGTAACTGCTACCCAAAAGGCATTACCGGCACTCAGGTTATTAGCAACAATACTATTCCCACTGATTCGGCAACCTAATGCTTTTTTCAAAGTGTGATCAAATGCTGTAAAGAAAAGGTTACTAACATTCGGTCTTAAAGCGTTTGGAATCGTTGCAATGACCATGTCATTACCTGCATTGGACTTAGCCCAACCGCTAAAGCTGATTGTTACAACATTGTTCTCGGCAACTGCATACTTGTCGTTCATGGCGCTACATGCTGCACCTGGCATTAATTGTGATGAATAGTCGATTACGGCTTTTACATCTGCTGTTTTCTCGTCCATAATCTAATTTTAATTAAGGTTTTACATTCTTGTTATAAAGTCATATGCATATTAGCTTCATTATAATATACAAATCAATCAATGAAAACGTTCAACAAGAAATAACATTTTGCACAAAATTAACACAATATTCATAATGCCAATACATAATTTTCTCATATAGAACAAATTAGTTATTTTTGCACCAAAATATGACTATATGAACATAAGAAAACTATCAATCATTATACCTGCATATAATGAAGCAAATACGATAGCACAATTATTGTATGGTGTTGTAAATGCTCCATTGCCTAGTGGCATAGAAAAAGAAATAATCATCATTGATGATTGTTCAACAGACAACACTGCTTTACAAGTAAGAAAAGTATAACAAAGCAACCCTAATGCGCATATAATATATACCAAGCTCAAAGAAAACAAAGGAAAAGGATTTGCTGTACGAACAGGTATCAAATTGGCAAACGGCGAAGCTATCATAATACAAGATGCTGACTTGGAATATGATCCTAACGATTATACCAATATGCTTCAGCTATTGATTAATGATGAATGCAAGGTTGTATATGGTTCTAGGATATTAAACCAACAGAACAAGTATTCCTATCACTCTTTTTATTGGGGAGGACGTTTTATATCTTTTGTCACAAGCATACTATTCACACAAAAAATAACAGATGAACCAACTTGTTATAAAATGTTTGAATCCTCCTTATTAAAATCCATTCCCCTTACCAGCAACCGTTTTGGTTTCTGTCCTGAAGTCACCGCTAAGATTTTACGAAAAGGCATACAGATAAAGGAAGTACCTATCAATTACTTTCCACGTACAAAACAAGAAGGGAAAAAAATTAAATGGCGGGATGGAGCAGAAGCACTTTATCTTCTCATAAAATACAGATGGGGAAACATTGATGAGAGTGTCAATCTCAAAAAAGGTACTGAAGTTCAATGGACTGTAAAAAACATATTCGCGGTAATCATATCATTGTTACTTATATATACCTTGTTCTGTCATTTTCCTGCATATCATTGGGTTTATGCAGATTTACTCAAGAAAAACATGGCACAAAAGAAAAGATACCCACATCTGACTTTTGATCAAAAGATGCAAATTAAGTTAGGTGCTGATTATCAATATTTAATGTACCTTCGGGAAACAACTCCACAGAATGCAATCATACTATACCCATCAGCAACAGCCTTTCACAAAAAAGGTAGTCCGTTTACACATGGCATAAGCAACAAGATATGTGCCACACGTTTTCTATATCCGCGAAGACTTGTCTTAGAAAGCGAAATAAGCACAAATAAATATGCTGGAAAGATAACTCATGTAGCTATCGTTAATGGAGAAATACCAAATGGAATCACTCTTCCAACCGATTCCATTCCTCCACATGTAGTTTTCGCTGTTAGTTCCCATTCAAATTAAATTCGTATGCTCACCATTGGAATTATTATAATACTGATTATGGGACTTCTCATTGTTTGTCTCATCTCAAAAGAACTTTCATGTATTGAAAAAATTGGTCTCTCTTTCCCTGTCGGAATAGGAGTTCAGACCATGCTCATGGCTTTAATCAACCTTTGCGGACTGCGCTTAACCGCTATTTCTGTTCTCTCTTCCGGATTGCTGATGCTTTTTGTTCTGCTTGTCCTTCTTTTTCGTAGGAATTCACAGACACATCTACATCCCATACAAGGTTTAGACACATCTAAATATAACATGGTATGGATGCTGTTTATCGGACTTGTCATATACTTCGAATACATGAACTTTGTGAAATGCATGTACTTCCCTACATTTGACCGTGACAGCCTTGCCGGATTCGATACGATAGGCTACGTAATAGCACAAGAACATACCTTCCGACATATAAGCCTTTTTCAGCACGATTATATGCCATCTATCCACAACGCAGGAAGTTACATTACATATGCACCTATGACGCAACTAAGTTATGCCTTTGTATATTTGCTTGGTGCCGAGACCTCCAAACTTATCCCAGCTTTTATATTTCTTTTCTTTCTTATCACATTCTATGGAGTGATGAAAAGAATTTCCGGACATACATGTGCAGCCGTAGCAACTTTTCTCACTATGATAACTCCTGAAATGATTGCTTTTTCTTCTTTATCTGCAACCAATGTCATTCATGCTGTCAGTGCATCATTAGGAATTATTTATATTGCCTTATGGACTAAATACAAATCTCAAGAAGATCTCCTGCTCGGTTCATTACTATTGGGATTAAATATTTGGACCCGAACGGATGGTATTGTATTCGTACTTGGTGCATTACCTGTAATCGGTTTCATCTCAATAAAAAATAAACAATGGAAAACATTCCTTTCACCATTATGTGCTTTTATTCCTGCACTATTTTGGATGCTTTTTTGTAAAATGAACAATTTTTATTCAGAAAGTATTGCAATTACTCACCTCTTTTGGGATTCGGAAAAGGCTAACATTATATGGAACGGTATAAAATCCCTATGCCTTGACAAGCAGTTTTATGGCATAAGTTTCCTATTTTTTACAATATCAGTTTTATGCAACAGTTGGTTTATCTGGAAGAAGAAGGATAATCTTCCACTACTTGTTATGATTGCATTCTCTCTTTTGCTATACATGATAGTACTTTATCAAATAGATTATAAATGGGATTCCATTCACAACGTTTTAGCTTACTCTGCCAAGCGTTTTCTATTCTGTTTCATTCCGCTGATATGGTTTTATTCCATGTCCAATAAATGGATAGTATTATTATTCAACAAATTAGAAACATTCTTAAAATAAGCAGTAAGTTTCCTATAAAAGGAGACTTACTGTACAATTACAAGAATAAAAAGAAAGCGATATCGAAGCGTTACACCATAAAACATCATTACGGTTATTACAAAATGATATTGCGTACATAGCTGATCGTTGCGGTTCTCCCACCATGCGGACAAATCACGGTAACAAAATGACAAAACAGATACCGTACCAAAGAACAACATTTTTTTCTTTTTTCCTAAACACCTGTCAGCGAAGCACAGAGTATTTTTTACCCGAAGAGTGAAACGTCCCTTTACAAATGCGGCGTGCGGAACTACCTTTGTGCCGGAAAATAGAAAAATTACATACCCATTCCGAAACCTCTGCTCCTTTTTGGCTTCTGCTGGAGTTCCGGATCTTCCTCCTGCTGCTTCTTGGGGATAGGCTGCTCGATGTCCGGCGTTTTCTCCACCTGTCGGATTTTTGACCTCTCCGGCTCCTGCCGGGTTTGAAGCTCCGCTTTGAGATTGTCCCATTTCTCCTTTCTGATGCGCTGCGCACGCTCCACCTGTCGGGCGATTTCTGCCGGGTTGCCGTTCTTGACGGCGTTAAGGTAGTCGAAACTTTCCTCCGGCTCCCGGTCAAACCCCATGCGCCGATCAAAAGAGCTTTCACACTTCCGGAGAAAATCCGTCCGGTCAAAACCTCCTTTCACGTTGCCGCAGTTCTTCTTCCCGGTATGGTTGGTTTTAGGGCTTAACTTCTTGGTGTTGCTCCGGTCTTTCCGGCTGACGATGATATGTGCGTGCATATCGCTTTCACTGTCACCGTCCCGGTTGAAATGAATTTTTGCGTAATATTCCACATCATCGCTTTTCAAGCCTTTTCCGAATCCATCCGCATAGTTTCTCATCACATCCTGCCGGATGTACCGTCGTAAGGCTTCCGCACGTTCCTGCGGAGTTCTGCCCATGCTGCGCAGCTCCTTCTCTGAAGGGCTGACGGTGATGACATAGAACTTTGCGTCAGTACGGCTTAACTTAGCCTTGTTGTTGTCTATCTTGAATGTGACCTCCTTTGCGCTCACGTAGTCCCGGAACTGGTTGAAGAACGGCTGTACCTCCTCCCCTTTCTTCATCCTCTCCAAGTCCTCATGCTGAAGATAGTTCGTCACCGGAACGCAACTGCCGGTATTGGCATAAGTGCCGTTACCGCCTCCCTGTATCTTCACGTTCATTTCTTTTCCCTCTTGTTCTTCTCGTCCTTGTATAAGGCTTTTATGTCATCAAAAAGCCCGGCTTTTCCTTTCGCATCGATGTAGCTTGCGATATAGGAGAAGATCTTCTCCTGCCTTTGTGTCACAGCATCCAGCCTTGCGTAAATTGCTTGCTGGTTCTTCACGATCATCTCCCTCGACTGACCGACCGCCTTTTCCGTCCGGTCCAAAGCCTGCTCCCTTACCCCGGCAAGGCTCGCAAGGTCACGCATGAAAAGGTCATTTGCCTTTTGATATTGGCTGAACTTTTTTTCCGTAAGTATCGAATCCATGCTCATGGTTACTCTCGTGCTTGTGCTGCTCATTGCTTCACAAGCCGGACGCAAGAAATCCTGCTCCTGCTTCCGGATGAACGCTATCACCTGATCACAGCGTTTGATAAGTTTCTGCATTTCCTTTGCCGGGCTTTCATGCTCAACCGGATTGATGCCGTACTTCTCGAAGTACTCCAGTGCGCAGGAAAGGAAGTCTTTCTTTGATACATTATTGGACTTTGCCAGCCTGTCAAGCCGGGCAAACGTTTTTCGGTCAATGGTTACTGAGGTGGTTGTTTCCTTTTCCATACAATTGCGGTTTTAATTGCCAATTATATTATTAAATCTCTGATTTACAAAGGTATGATTTTAGCTACAATTTCAAAATAATTGTAGCTAAAAATCTTAAACGGCTGAATATAAGCCGTAACCCCGTAGGGCAAGAGGAAAAAACAGGGCTTGCCCGGTTTCCTCTTGCTGTTCTTTCAACTGCTTTGCATCCGGCGAACACCCTCCCCTGCGGTACGGCAAAAAAGTACTTTTACATCGTACAAGGGGGGACGGGGAGAGCCGGGCAAAGCACAAAGAAAGAACCTATTCCACAAACAAAAAAACACACGCCAAAACGACACAACAGGCTGTATCAAGACAAGACAAAAAATTGTAATGCGCATTACAGAATCAAAAAAGATGCGTCCAATTTGGCAACCAAACAATAAAACACTATCTTTGCC
Organism: Bacteroides sp. MSB163; assembly: GCF_036416795.1. Lineage (NCBI taxonomy): Bacteria > Pseudomonadati > Bacteroidota > Bacteroidia > Bacteroidales > Bacteroidaceae > Bacteroides > Bacteroides maternus. The sequence continues at coordinate 7,227 of NZ_CP143868.1, forward strand.
ACAGAGACAATAAAAGCAAAGAATTATGTTAGTAATCAGCACAAGAGATTTCAGAGCCAACCAAACTAAGTTTTTGGATATGGTCAATAACGGCGAAGACATCGTATTGAAGTCAAGGGAAAAAGGCAGTTTCAAACTTGTCCCTGTCAAAGAAGAGGATACCATTATCAACAAACGGGACATAATGGCGGAACTCAAAGGAGCTTTGCAACAGGTTAAAGACCACATGGACGGAAAAATACAACTCAAATCGGCAGAAGCCTTGTTAGATGAACTTAGAGTTTGTTCCCTCTGATTATTTCGCTACGGAACTGAAAAAGCTGGCAAAGCGTTACAGAGGGCTTGCCGATGATTATGAAGCTTTTTTAGATAGTTTGAAAGAAAATCCCATGCAAGGTACGGAAATAGCTCCCAATATCCGCAAGATCCGAATGCCTATAACAGCCAAAGGACGAGGCAAATCTGGTGGTGCTCGTGTCATTACCTACAATGCTATCGTTGCAGAACAAGAGGGAAAAATATACCTGCTGCTTATCTACGACAAAGCGGATGCATCAAACGTAAAGATGAATGTGGTTAAACAGATTGTCAAAGACTTAGGATTGTGAACAATATAACACGTTATAAAGCAATTCATTACATGGTTTTCAGGAGTGTGCTTTCACTCCCGGAAGCTCTTGGTTTTATACATAAAAAATCATAATTACACAAAAATTAACACACCAAAAAAATCTTCCTAATCCGTTGCACTTGGCTTTACCTGTTTCCACGTTCTCCCATTCTTCGGAAATTCGTCGTATTAAAAAACACGCTGAAAAGTGGAGCGAAGCGACCTATATAAACCAAAAAAGAAACACTCGATTGCTTTACGGTAATTTTTAGTTTCTTTTTAGTTACTTTTATGGCATAGTGCAACATATTGATTTGCAGTATTTTATAGAGGTCATCTACGACAAATTTCCGAACATCTACGACAAATTTCCGAACATCTACGACAAATTTCCGAAAAAAACGGCTATCTACGACAAATATTCTACGTCAAATATTTGCTTTTGTCGTGGATAAATATTTCCTTTGCGAAAAGCATTAAAGCC
>NZ_CP143869.1 GCF_036416795.1 Bacteroides sp. MSB163
CTTTGGGAGTTTAAAAGTAAATTAGTCCCCACACTTTGGGAGTTTTACCCCTCTTTTTTTGTTTTAATGTGGGGATTGTGTATATTTGCAGCAAATCAATCGTTTATGAAAAAGAAACTACCTATTACCAAGAATAAAGATGTTGTTGTTTCATGGGTATATACATGGTCAAAACAGCAAGACATGTCCATACACGAACAAAGAATAGTTCTTCGCATACTGGAAGCGTGCCAAGCTGAACTAAAGGGAGTAAAACTGAAAGATTATGCAGGCACGAAACGCAAGTTTGAGCATGGACTTTGGGATGTTGATGCACAAATGCATGTATCTGACGTTATTTTTTCCGGACGTGATTACAATGAAATCATAGCCGCACTCGATTCTTTGGCAGGACGTTTTTTTACTTACGAAGATGACGAGGAATGGTGGAAGTGCGGATTTATATCTAACCCAAAATATAAAAAACGCACTGGCATTATAACCTTTCGTGTGTCTAACGACCTTTGGGATGTGTTTACCAAGTTCGCCAAGGGGTACAGAGAATTTGAGTTAAACAAGGCTCTTGCGCTACCTACTGGGTATTCCCTTAGGTTTTACATGTTAATGAGTGGGCAGGTGTACCCTTTGGATATATCCCTTGAAAACTTGAAAGACCGTCTTGGCATACCTGCGGACAAATACAAGGACAAGAACGGAAAAGACAGAATAGATCATTTTGAGGAAAGAGTTTTGAAACCAGCAAAGGCTGCGCTTGATGAGAGCTGCCCATACACTTTCAACTACGTGAAAGTGCGTGAAAACCCAAACAACAAACGTAGCAAGGTGACCGGGTTTAGGTTCTACCCGGTCTATCAACCACAGTTCAGAGATGAAGAACTGGAAGGGAAAGAATTGCAAGCAAAGGTTACAGCACGATATCAGATAGACAGCCATGTGTACGAGTACCTCCGTTATTCCTGCGGCTTCACATCGGAAGAGATAAACCGGAACAAAGAGACATTCATAACGGCACAAGAAAAGATAACCGACCTTATCGGAGAACTGGCTCTCCTAAACGGAAAATCACGAGAAAAGAACAATCCGAAAGGGTGGATTATAAACGCCCTTAAAGGGAAAATCAAGGATAAGTAACAAGATTACCCGGCTGAAACACTCCGGGTAATCTTGTCAAATCAGAGGAACGATTTCCATTTCTACACCAAGTTCTTTCATCTGCTGTTGTATTTCCTCGCTGCTTAGTTTCTCTCTCGCCAGTGCAAGCCCATGAAAGGCGTCCCAGCCTGCCGGCTTCGAAACGATACTACCGTTTAGGACGGCATGGGTGATTTCGCCGCCGGACTTCGCACCCTTGTTCAGTATGAAGAAGAACCGGGGTTCTTCGTGTTCCGTTGTTCCCATAATTCGTAAAGTTAGATGTTTATTTATTCCCCTTTTGTTCCCTTGCCTGCTCTTGGTAGTATTCATAATACTGCTTGTAGTTATCCCGGTCTTTGGCTGCATCCGTCCAAAGATAGCACATGAAACAAGCGAACAATAGGGAGATAACAGCACAAAGGATTGAGTAGAACGAAATTCGTTTGTCCACATAACCGCCGTTTTTCATTCTGTACCCCTGCCGTTCAAAGTCCGCCAACACGTTTTTTAGGCGATTTTCGGCACTTTCAAGGCTTTTCCCGTCTATTTGTACCTTTCGGGCTGTTGCGTCCTCTATGCGCTTCGTATAGACTTCAACACGCTTTAGTTCTTGATACACCAGTTCTACCGCAAGCTGCGGGTTTACCCTTGGCGTTGTATCTTTTCTTTTCCGGGGGCTGTACTGTCCCTGCTTAACGTTGGAAGCTGCCGCTTCCGGGTGTGAGTTTGTTTCCATGAGATATGTTCATTGAGTTGCACTTCAGTTTGCTTTGTGTCCGCTCGATATGGGCGAGAGTGTAGCCTTTCCCTATCTCGCTTGCCTTATACTCCGTACCGCTTCGGGCTGTGACATAGTAGCCGTTAAGTTTCCCGGTGCTTGCCCTGGCTTCCCGGACTTTAAAACCTCTCTTACCAAGTTCTTCCTTGAATTTGGTAAAGTCAAAGCCCTGCATCTTCTTCAATACGCCGTCCATGGCTTCCTTGATTTCCGCTTTGTTGACTTTGCCAATGTCCTGCGACTGTACAAAGTTCCGTTCCTTGGCTATGGCATTGGCGGCTTCCGTTGCCTTTTTCCCTATCCAGTTGTCCCGGTACAGTTCCCCGGAAAGGGAAACCCGGTTTGCCAGTATGTGCAGGTGGGCTTGCTCTTTCTTGCTCTCCGTACCGCTGTGCCGGATGATGATGTACTGGTGGTTCGCCAACCCCATGCGCTGCATGAAGTCGTTACCAAGTTCCGCCCAGTCCGCATCCGTAAAGGTGGCGCTTTCCTCTATCGAGGGGCTGACCTCGAAACGTAGGCAGTTGTTTTTTACGTTCGGAAAATCAATGTGATACGGTTTCATTTCCTGCACCATTTCCGCACCAGTACACCCATAAAGTTCATGCCGGGCTATCTCGGTGGCTACTGCCTGCCCGTTTATCTCTTTGGCGAGGTCGTACTCCAATGCCGCCACACCATGTGATATGCTTTTCCCTTTCCCTATCATCGTGAGAGTATTTTTTTGAGCTCTGTAATTAGTGCCCGGTTCTCCTCGAACACTTCCCGGTACTGGCGACCACCGAAGTAGTTGTTCAGCCGTTGGAGCGTTCCTTTCAACTGGGCTATGTCCCGGAGAAGCTGCCGTTCCTCCTCGGTGTACCTCTCCCTTGGGCGCCCCCCAAGGGACAAACTCCGGCAGTATTCCGATACGCTTAGACTGCACCGGGCTGCCTGCTCCGCAAGTGCGTCCTTTTCAAGTTCGGTACACCGGAATGTAATCTTTTCGTTCCGTCTTAGTTCCATGCCACAAAGGTAATCTTAAAATCTTTTTGAGCAAAGCGAGAAAAGCAAGAATTGTCCGACAAGGACACTTCTTGCTATATATACACATGCCGCATGGGAATACATCCACGCCAACCGCCCAGCAAAAAGCCCCGGCGTGTTAGAAAATCCCCCACAGCCTAACAAATTCTACCCCATTTCTACCCAAGGGGATTACACGCCGCAGAAGTCATCCGGGAACATGTCTTCCAGTTCGTCCAAATCAATGGTTTCTTCTTCGGACACCTCCACCCATTCAATGTTTTCTTTCCCTCTTATCGCACATGAGTACATCTCGGCGGCGGCAAGAGAAGAGAACACCTCGTGCATAGGCTCGCCGTTCTCTAACCAGTAAACACAATATTCGACCATAACAGTTTTATCATTTATCGTTGTAATGCCCCTCTACCTCCAAGATGTAGACCTCTACCACTTCCTCGTAAATGTCATAGATTATCCGGTCATGGGCGGTAATGTGTCGAGACCATGTAATATCCCCACCGCCCCTTAACGCTTCGGGATGCCCAAGCCCAGTCTTAGGGTGCTCTAACAATTCTTTGTAGATTTTCTTATACTTCTTGAACAAATTGGGGTTTGATTTCTTCCATTTGGCAATCACCTTATCCACCCCGTCGGAAACCCTAATTGTGTACATCATAGACTATCGAAATAAGCGTCAATATCCTCACTGCTTTTGAGGGTAACACACTTTCCGGATTTGATTTCTTCCCTTGCCTTGTCAATCCTTGCTTGCAGCTCCGGGGTTATCATCAAATCTTCACGACCAACTTTTACCAAAGCGTAAATCTCGTTTTTCCTGCGAATTAGTACCTGCTCGCCATTGTCAGCTTTGGTGAAAGACGCTGCGAGGTTGTTACGGTATTCTCTTACTGATAATGCTTCCATATCTGTTTGCTTTTAAATTCAGCACAAAGATAGCTATATTTCAATAAAATACAAACATTTTGTACACAAACGTGTACACGCCATAAAAACCCGTTTCCAATCCTACCGCCCGTTGGTTGGTTTTGCTTTGCTCTTTTTCCCTATCGTTTTTCTTTTTCCGACAGTAAATCAACCACTTAGCTCTATAAATTCCCCTTGTCTGTTATAAGCATCGTCTGTAATATGCTCTATCACTTCTTCGCAAACGCCCATAAATAAAGGGATTAGAACATGTGTTTCCCCACACTTTGGGAGTTTAGTCCCCACA